>NZ_JBJDOS010000002.1:670523-697107 GCF_044900935.1 Psychrobacter sp. NPDC078501
GAGCCTGAACCAGTTGTTGAGCCTGAACCAGTTGTTGAGCCTGAACCAGTTGTTGAGCCTGAACCAGTTGTTGAGCCTGAACCAGTTGTTGAGCCTGGCGCAAATGATTCTCAGTTAACAGCCCACTCTGATGAAGACCCACGCACGTTGCTGCGTTGTTCACCTCAAGAACTGACAGGCGAGTGGAACCCAGAAAAGTGGGATTACTGGTTGCAAACTGCTCGTGAAAGCGAGGTATTGGCTCAAGATGAGCTAGCACTAGCACGACAAGGTACAATGACTGGACAATGCAATGGTAAAGCCACGTTTTTGACCAGTGTTGATAGTAAGCATTTGCAGGTCACTTTTCAGCAATTAGCAGCTAAGCTACAACAGCAATTTACGCAAGCTGACATTGACTTGAAAATTGATAGTAGTATCATGCAGACCGAAGATAAAACCCCAGAGCGCCGACAGAAAAAACGTTTAGAGCAAGCGAAAACCGTTGCTGAAACGAAATTGCTAAAAACACCAGTAATGCAGTATTTAACTGAACGCGGTGAGGGGAAAATGGGTAAAGTACAGCTGTATTAAGATTTTAGAACAGTGTTTGCTCAAAATATCTAAAAGTATATTTATATATTGAACGTAGTTTTATATTAAATATCAAGGTGATAGCAATATATCACCTTGATATTTTTGTTTTTATTACGGGTCAAAATATATTTATCAAACAAGAGAGAACCATTTGATAACGATAAGATGAATCCAAAGTCGTTATAATGGTTAAGTTATATTAAAAACTGAAATGACGTTTAGGTGAGAATATGTTGGATAATTTACGCGGTATGGCTGTGTTCGCCAGTGTGGTCGGACATGGCTCTTTTAGTGGCTCAGCACGTGAGCTAGGTATTACAACCAGTGCAGTCAGTCAGCAAATTCGTTCATTAGAGAACGAGCTTGGTGTGGTATTGCTACATCGCTCAACTCGTAAGCTAAGCTTAACAGAAGCTGGTGAGAGCTTTTATGAAGCGGCAAAAGATGTCGTCAGTGCAGCGGAGCAAGGGCGTATCAAAGTCAATCAATTGCGTGATGAGCTAGCAGGTAGCTTGCGTGTATCGACGACTCCTGAGCTTGGTGTTAATCATATACTGCCAGCACTCTCTACGTGGATGGCGGCACATGATGATTTAAGCGTCACCTATCTAGCTGACAATCATTATATTGATATGATTGACGAGCGTATTGATATTGCTATTCGCATGAGTCCATCGATTAATGATTCTAGTCTGAGCAGTCATCCATTGACCGATGTACGCCAACTATTGGTTGCTTCACCTCAGTATTTGCGTCAGCACAGTAAGCTAAATACGCCTAAAGACTTGGCTGAGCATCAATTAATCTGTATTGAAATCATGAAAGATGCCAATCAGATCGATATGATTCAGACTGAAACTGGCAAAAAAACGCGTGTCAAAATGAACTCACGTATCTATACCAATAACGTGTTTATGGCAACGACGTTGGCTAAAGAAGGTCACGGTTTAGTTAGAATGTTAGAAATGGATGTTAAGAAAGAGCTTGAGAGCGGTGAGTTGGTAGAAGTGTTGACTGGCTATCAACTACCAAGCTTTGTGCTATATGCGGTCACTTTAAACCGCGACCAACAGCCAGCTAAAATCACTCGTTGCCTAGAAGTACTAAAAAAATACTTCCATGCAAATTAAGTGTTGTTCTCACTACGCACGAAACGTTTTTAGTTAGCAGTAAGTAGTTAATGAAAAGCCTATAGATAATGAATCATCTATAGGCTTTTTTATTGTCTATTATTAACGTTGAAGCATGCTTTAAAATGATGGCTTCAATAGGTTGATTAAACGCTCAGCGACTTGTGTGCTTTCATCACGGCTCATGTTAAGTGGCGGCAGCAAACGTACAACATGACCACCTGTCACATTGATGATTAGTTTTTGCTCATCACGGGCACGATCCACCAGTTGACTACAATCCATGTCTTCAGGTAGCGCGATACCAATCATCATACCTGCACCGCGACTGCTAACACCATGTTGGCCAAATGTATCAACGATACTTTCTCTGATAAATAAACCCTCAGTCACTGCGTTTTCCATGATATTACTATTTGCTAGCACGTCATACACGCTATGTACCACACGGCTAGCCAATGGCGTGCCACCATAAGTAGAGCCATGACTACCAGCGCCAAACAAACCATTGGCACGGCCACGTACCATGCACGCACCGACTGGGAAACCATTGCCTAGACCTTTAGCTGTCGTCAACACATCAGGGCGAGCGTTACTGTGTTGATAAGCAAAGTATCTACCAGTACGACCATTACCTGTTTGTACTTCATCTAGCATAAATAGCCAGTTATGAGCGTCACATTCTGCTTGTAGCTCTTCAAGATAAGTGAAGCCATTGGCTGCAGTATTCAGGCCGCCTTCACCTTGGATAGGCTCTACAAAAATAGCGCAGATATCATCATGTTCTTGAGCAGCTTGTTTGACAGCATCGATATCGCCAAATGGCACACGAATAAAGTCTTCATCTAGTGTATAAAATCCTTCGCGCGCTTTTGGATTTGCAGTAGCTGACAAAGATAATAACGTACGACCATGGAACGATTGCTCCATCACGATAACTTTTGGACGTTTAAAACCTTGCTTGTACGCGTATAAACGTGCCAGTTTTAATGCAGCTTCATTGGCTTCGGCGCCGCTATTGGCAAAAAACACACTGTCCATTTGGGCGGCGGTACATAGTATCTCTCCAGCACGCTCTTGCCAGTCAATGCCGAACAAGTTACTTGTATGAATTAACGTACCTGCTTGCTGCTGAATCGCGTCAGTGACTTGTGGATGACAGTGTCCTAAGCCGCATACCGCAATACCAGTCAAGGCATCTAAGTAAGGCGTGTCATCTTTGGTATAGAGCCAACTGCCTGCACCGCGTGTAAAGCTGATTGGTTGACGATTATAAGTGGGCATCAGGTAAGTAGCAGACATGTAAAGCATCCTTGGTATAATAATTGAGTAAAAGTGTGGGTTATAGCTCGTCAGAAAAAGGCGTGGTTTCTGCAGGTAAGGTGTAGTCTTCGTTTGCCCAAGCACCTAAGTCGATCAACTTGCAGCGACTGCTACAAAACGGCTTATATTTATTGTCTTGCCAGGCCGTCTGGGTACCGCAACGTGGGCAAGGGTAGGTCTTTGGGGGCGTATTTGCAGTAGAGTCAGTCATAAGAAAAGAGCAGTGTCCTAAATGTTATTAGTATTGGTTGCATACGACATAAGCATAAAACGCATCCGTCATTTAAATTACGACGAAACGAGGTGTACTTGCTGTCGCTGTATTACTATTCAATTGGATTGACTATATAATAGCATGGGGCCGAATAATGACAAAAGACAAATGCTTTAAGGATAGTAGATGACCGACAATATTGATCTCACGCATCAGCAAGAGCGTGCCTTTCAACCACAAAAACTGTCAGCACCGCGTGACTTTATTATTCCAAATATCATTAATGACAATAAAAATGAAAAACCGTTGATGCTAGAGATTGGGGCAGGGAAGGGTAAGCATGCACTTAGCTTTGCTGCACAAAATCCTGATAAGCATTTGATAGCCATTGAACGCACGCGTAATAAATTTGAAGCATTCTCAAAATTAGCCACTTTACAAAATCTATCAAACCTAGACGCGATTCACGCAGATGCGATTGCATGGACAGTGCATGCCATTAAACCAAAGAGCTTGGCTAAAATCTTCATTCTTTATCCTAATCCTGAACAGCACAATCCAAATCAGCAATGGCTGAATATGCCTTTTTTTGAGTTTTTATTATCACGCTTGCAGGTGGGCGGAGAAGTGATATTAGTCACTAATATCGAATCCTATATGGACAATGCAGAACACCAAGCAACCAAAGTATGGTGTCTACCATCAACACGTTCTCGAGTACCAGCGACCAGTCAGCGCACTCATTTCGAAGTGAAATATCTTGCACGACAAGAAGTGTGTTGGGAGCTAAGTATTCGTAAGCCGAAATGGTATAAAACAAGATTTGATGATTGGCAGGTAAATGCTATAAGCGAAAAATAATAGCCTAAGTAAATATAGGGCTTATATCAGTGATACACAGTAAAGTTAGTAATATTAGATATAAAATAGCCTAAGCGAACAAAATCAAAAAATTAAAAAGCCGTCACTAAAGGACGGCTCAAATTTGCACAGTTTATAAATAAGGTTTTACGAGGCTGTTAGAGTTGGTGTGCGCATCTAAAACAGTCAAAAAGGTATATGCACCAATAAACTTGCGGCTAATAAACATAAATTCTTTCGGTGGTAGATTAAATTCAAAAGACTGCATTGCGCGTGTAGCCGTAGTAGATAGGCGTGAATGTAGTTTACTGTTAGCCCAAATATAGCGATTCTGCTCATCCAAACATTCACTAGGGATATTAGCGTTTTTCTCAGGATCACTAAAAGGCTCGGTAGCAAGCAAAAATAACGAGGCAATATCCGAACGTACTTTATTACTCATGCTATCGAAAAAGTCGTATCCTTTCATAGCAATGCTCATTGCTTGCTGATCATGGCGATATCCCGCGCGTAATAAACCACGGGCAATCGTTAATAAGTTACCATCAAACTGACGAATCGCTCCAAAATCTAGCAAAACCAATCTATCGATATCTTCTTCGTTTTCGCTCACACGCACTAAGTAATTACCAAAGTTGGGATCGGTCTGCATCTCACCCCATACAAAAATCTCTTGCATCATGATTTCAATGGCCGCTTGACCAATGGCATTTCGGCGTTCATGAGGTAATAGTTGCAATGCTTCCGAGACCACAGTGATGCCGGGCTCGTATGACATACATAGCAGACGTTTTTTAGAATAAGTACGATTAATCTTAGGCACGATATAGCGGGGATCATCGATTAAACGCTCGTAAAAACGTTCTGTCGTAGCCGCTTCCGCTTCATAATCAACTTCGTGATGGAGTAGGTCACGTATTTCCTCAAACCAAGCATCGAGTGCGCGTGTTTGGGGAACGATATTACTTACTTTTAACAGTCGTTTGAACAAGGCAAGATCAGAGTTGATAGCGTCTGCCACACCTGGATACTGAATTTTTAACACAACTTGTTCGCCAGTGGCGAGTACGGTCGCACGATGAACCTGAGCCAGAGAAGCGGTTCCGATGGGAACAGGATCAATGTCTAGCTCGTTTAGTTTGTTGCCCAGTAACTGGCGTAATGTTTGCTCAATCGTTGGCCAAGTCAATGTCGCCGTGTCATCATTGAGCGTTTGCAAAGCGCGTGTGATCTCTGGCGGCAGTATATGTTCACCATAAATCGCTAGCATTTGACCAATCTTGACGACCGAACCTTTCAATTTACCCAGCTCTGATGCCAAATAATTTGCCTGAGTTTCCATAAACGCCTGATTACGTGCAGTACGTGCTTCTTTATTTAAGAACATACCAGACACGCTATTACCCGCCCAACGACGACCAATATTCAAAGAAGTTTTTGCAATCGACATACGACGATCAAACCCTGAGGTTTTTAGGCTATCGATTGATTGCTTGTTGCTAAAAGGTTTAGACGTATCATTTGCCATAAGTATAATCATTCATCCAATTGGTATTGATTTGCGGGTTCGAAACCTACAATACAAGGGAGACGTGATGCACAGGTACAAAATTGTATCATATAAAGCGCGTTGGTTTTATGAGCCTGAGCTGGCCATTGATAGTTACTTTGTAAGCTAATATCTAGCGGTAACTATTGATAAATAGGTGCTTACTAGTTTGAGTATGATTCATAAATAGCTAGAATTTTTTATCAAGTTCACTGGTTATTAAAATTTAGAAAAATCTATTTTAAAAAATAAGACCTAGCATGATGCTAGGTCAAATAATGATGTAAAGCTATAAAATACAGAACTACGATTAATCAAACATATTGAGCAAAACCTTCGCATTCTCTAAAATATTGCCCAAGACGTTACCCAATATGTTTTTAGTACGCCTTAGCTACTAAGCGTTTTCGCGAGTGATGGCATGGTGACCAATATCACGGCGGTACTGAGCACCATCGAAACTAATAGCAGCGGTGACTGCTAATGCGGCTTGCTGAGCATCAGAAATACTATCTGCTAGCGCAGTTACACATAAGACGCGCCCGCCGTTTGTGACGACTTCTTTGTCATTATCGTTAGAAAATGCCGTGCCAGCATGGAAAACTTTAACAGCTTCGTCGTTGTTAGGATCTAGTTCTGGCAAGCCAGCAATCACATCACCTTTAGATGAAGTTTCAGGGTAGCCTTTTGATGCGACAACGATACCTAGAGCAGGGCGCGCATCCCATTTTGCTTCACTAGGTAATTGACCTGCCAAACCTTGTGCGACCAAATCGACCATTGATGACTGTAAGCGCATTAAGATAGGCTGCGTTTCTGGATCACCAAAACGGCAGTTAAATTCGATGACATACGGATCGCCTGCCTTATCAATCATAAGACCAGCGTATAAGAAGCCAGTATAAGGATGGCCTGCGTTTTTCATGGCCTCGACTACTGGTTGAATCACTTGCTGCATGACTTTGTTATGAACATCACTCGTAACAACTGGAGCAGGGGAGTAGGCACCCATACCACCAGTGTTTGGACCGGTATCACCTTCAAAAGCACGTTTGTGATCTTGGCTGGTTGCCATTGGTAGGATATTGTCACCATCAATCATACAGATAAAGCTGGCTTCTTCACCCTGTAAGAACTGCTCGATAACCACGCGGCTGCCAGCATCACCAAACTTATTATCCGCTAACATATCGTCGATAGCTTCATGTGCTTGTTCGATCGTTTCAGCGACGATAACACCTTTACCTGCAGCAAGACCATCTGCTTTGATAACGATAGGCGCGCCTTGCTCATCGACATAGGCTTTTGCAGCGACTGCGTCTGTAAAACCTTGATAAGCAGCGGTTGGGATATTGTTTTGTTCCATGAACTCTTTAGCAAAAGTTTTTGAGCCTTCTAACTGTGCACAGTACGCTGTAGGGCCCCATGCTTTGATACCTGCTTCACGACAAGCATCAACAATACCCGTGACCAAAGGCGCTTCTGGACCAACAATTACCATGTCGACATCATTATTTTGACAAAAGGCGATAACAGCACTATGCTCGCCTGCGTCAGCGTCGGTAGACTCTAGCGTAACGTTTTGGCATTTAGGCTCAAGGGCGGTGCCAGCATTGCCAGGAGCGATGTAGACATTTTTTACATTGTCATCTTTTGCACATTGCCATGCCAATGCGTGTTCGCGACCACCTGAGCCAACTACCAAAATATTCATCATACCTTTTGCCCTTAGCATTAAAGTTAATAGTGAGCGAGTCGTACGCTCTTAAATATGTTGGCATATTCTAACAAAAAAACGCCTTCAATTACCATGAGTATCCGCCTGCCAGCACCGAATCATCCATATCGGTGTCCAAAACCGCATTGTCTCATTAGTAAAGGTTATCGACACATCGCTGATTCATGAAATGATGTTGTACACTTTAGCTCGCGCCTTATGTGCGTTACACTTCACTATATTGGTAGTATTAAATTCTGATGGCTACATATTAATAAAAAATAAGAGCAAAAAAGGAGAAAATTTCTAACTGTTATAAAAATAAAATAAGTCGCGTGAATGGAAATACTGCACCGTTGCACCAATGATGAATATGCAGTAACAGTAGTCAATCTAAATCGATAAACTTAAATAAATAAATGTTAAACCAAATCTATAAAAAAAGGACGCAGGAAATGCCAAACTCCCTCAGTATCGCAAAAGAGCGCATTAGCCAGATAAGCGATATTGCTACCAGTTATGTACAAAAAGACAAATCACTATTTGATCATTTTATTCATAGCTATTATCAGCCGCTGCATCAAGAAACGGCAGAGGCGATTAGTAATGCTGACTTGGCGGGCATGGCGCTACATCACTTTACACTACTCAAAGCTTACGACGGCAGCAAGCCGCAGCTGACAGTACTAAACCCAGCAGCAGAAGAGCAGCATTTTCACAGCTCGCACACTGTCATTCAAATCGCAGCTTATGATAGACCGTTCTTAGTTGATACGATTTTGATGAGCCTAGAAGCTGAAGGTATCGATGTTCATCGTACTTACAATATCATTATCAGTGTTGAGCGTGATGACAATGGTGATATTACCCATATCGAAGGCGCACATGAAAGTGCCACCTCACATATGTCATTGATTCATTGTGAAATTGCTTACCAAGACAACGAAGACTTGGAAGCGCTGCAACAAATGCTGATGTCAAAAATTGACACGCTTGATACAGTCGTTGGTGACTGGAAACAGATGCGTGCGCAGTTGAATGATATCAAAACTGAGCTTTCGAATAAGCCGTTACCAGAAGTATTCTATTCACAACAAGAAATCCAAGCATTTTTAGATTGGATCTTAGACGATCACTTTATATTCTTAGGATATCGTGAATACCGCTTGGAAGGTGGTCAGTCTATCGAAGTGACTTCTGAGCCGACCGATTTGGATTTATTTGCGATTGGTAACAGTGGTCTGGGTCTATTACGTGGTTCTGAAAAAGACAAGCTATCAGAAAGCTTTAGCCAATTGCCTAGAGGTTTAAAGCAACTGTTGACTGAGCCGCGCGTGTTAATGCTGTCCAAATCAAGCCGTGTATCACCTGTGCATCGTTCAGTATATATGGACTTTTTGGGCATTCATAAGTTCGATGACAATGGTAACCTAATTGGTGAATACCGCTTTATCGGTTTGCTTACATCACAAGCCTATCAGCTGACTGTACAGCAAATACCGCTGTTGCGCGAAAAAGCCAATAAAATCATGGCGATGGCAGACTTGCCACGTGACGGTCATGCTCATCACAAGATGATGCATGTGATTAACACTTTACCACGTGATGATTTGTTCCAAGCCAGCGTCGAAGAGCTATACCCAATTGTTTCGGGCATTACTCAACTACAAGACAAAAAGAGCTTACGTCTATTTAGCCGTATTGACCATTATCAGCGTTTTGTCTCGTGCTTGGTCTATATCCCACGTGATAAGTTCAACACCGAGCTACGCATTAAAGTACAAAATGTCCTAAAAGACGCCTATAACGGTATGTCTTCAGGGTTTACCACTGAGTTTAACGAATCTGCGCATGCTCGTGTGCATGTCCACGTACGTACCGTGCCTGGTCAAGTAAATGACGTCAATATCGCTACACTTGAAGCCAAATTATCAGCACTCATGCAATCATGGGATGATAATTATCAAAAGATGCTCCTCGACAATGTGGGTGAGCAACAAGCCAATGCTTTAAATCGTCGTTTCTTAAACTATATTCCTGCTGCCTACCAAGAGCGTTTTGATGCTCGTACCGCAGTCGAAGACACGAAGCGTTTGGCAGGACTGACCGCAGAGCAACCAATGCTTTGGCACTTATACCAGTCGACAGGCGATGCACGTAATCAGCTTCACCTAAAGCTGTACGGTCGCGAGCAGCCGGTTATCTTATCAAAAGTATTACCAATACTTGAAAACTTTGGTGTGTCAGTTATCTCAGCACAGACTTATGAGTTTGACTTGCCAGAGCAGCCCATCTGGATGCAAGAGTATGAGTTGACCCTAGAGCATGTCGATACGGTCAATATGCAAGTCGTGCGTGGTCAGTTCGAAGATAGCCTCAAGCAAATCTGGGCAGGTCGCATTGAAAGCGATTCGTTTAATGAATTGGTACTAACGACCAAGCTCGACACTTACGATGTCGTCGTATTGCGTGCATTGTCTCGCTATATGCTACAAGCACGTGCGCCATTCTCGAGTGCTTATATTCAGCAAACTGTGGTCAAAAACAGCGATATCAGTGTGGCGTTAGGTAGTTTGTTTGACGCACGTATGAATCCTAAGTATAGCGAAGAAGAACGTCAAGAAAAGGCTTCTACTATCCAAGAGCAAATCACCGCTGCGCTAGCAGATGTAGATAGTCTAGACGAAGATCGTATCTTGCGCTGGTACTTAGATTTGATCAATGCGATGGTACGTACCAACTTCTATCAAGTCGATAGCGATGGTCAGCGCAAAGATCGTCTGTCATTTAAGTTTTTGGCAGCAGACATTCCAAACTTGCCTAAACCAAAGCCAATGTTTGAGATATTTGTGTATTCACCACGCGTCGAAGCTGTTCATTTACGCGGCGGCAAAGTCGCGCGTGGTGGTCTGCGCTGGTCAGATCGTATGGAAGATTTCCGTACAGAAGTACTTGGCCTTGTCAAAGCACAGATGGTCAAAAACGCAGTAATCGTCCCTGTAGGCTCTAAAGGCGGCTTTATTGTAAAAACCAAGAGCATGGCTGATGGTCGTGAGGCGTTCCAAGCAGAAGGCATCGCTTGTTATCAGACATTCTTACGCGGCATGCTTGATGTCACAGACAATATTGTAGATGGCAACATTGTCCCGCCAGCCAACACGGTACGCCATGATGAAGACGATCCGTACTTGGTTGTTGCAGCAGACAAAGGTACAGCTACTTTCTCTGATATTGCCAACGCGCTAGCAGCAGAGTACAACTTCTGGTTAGATGATGCCTTTGCTTCAGGTGGTTCAGTAGGGTACGACCATAAAGCAATGGGTATCACAGCTCGCGGTGGTTGGGAGTCGGTCAAACGTCACTTCCGTATGCGCGGTATGGACATTCAAAACCGTGATGACTTCACCGTTGTCGGTATTGGTGACATGAGTGGGGATGTATTCGGTAATGGTATGCTGCTATCAACGCATACTAAACTAGTTGCTGCCTTTAACCATTTGCATATTTTCATTGATCCTAATCCAGATACGGCGGCATCGTACGCTGAGCGCGCACGCTTGTTTGAATTACCACGCTCATCATGGGCAGATTATGAAGCATCATTGATCAGTCAAGGTGGTGGTATATTCTCACGTCAAGACAAAACCATCGCTATCAGTCCTGAAATGAAATCGCTCTTTGATATCAGTGAAGACAGCCTTGCACCAAACGATTTAATCAGCGCGTTACTAAGAGCACCTGTCGATCTTATCTGGAATGGTGGTATCGGTACCTATGTCAAAAGTGCAAACGAAACACATGCTGACGTTGGCGACCGTGCGAATGATTCACTACGTATCGATGGCAATGAGCTGCGTGCAGCCGTCGTTGGTGAAGGTGGTAACTTAGGTCTAACCCAGCAAGGCCGTATCGAGTACGCTCAAACGGGCGGACGTATCTATACAGATGCAATCGATAACTCAGGCGGTGTTAACTGCTCGGATCATGAAGTCAATATCAAAATCCTACTTGGCAAAGTGGTCGAGCAAGGCGATATGACGCTGAAGCAACGTAATGAGCTGCTTGAGAGTATGACTGACACCGTAGCAGAATTGGTACTACGTCAAAACTACTTGCAACCACAAGCGATTGAGCTAAGCCATATCCGCGCAGCAGCCAACCTGAGTGATCATCAGCGCTTTATTCAGATGCTAGAGAGTGAAGGGCGTCTGGATCGTGCGATTGAGTATCTACCATCAGATGAAGAGATTGCGAAGCGTCAAAAAACGGATACTGGTCTGACCAATCCTGAGCTAGCAGTGGTCTTGGCTTATGGCAAAATGTGGGTTTATGACAATCTACTACTATCTGATTTACCAGATGATCCGTACTTCATCAATGAGCTACGTAAGTACTTCCCAGATGAGCTTGCGTCACGCTTCTTTGACGAGATGACTGAACACCGTTTGCATCGCGAGATTATCAGTACTTACTTGACCAACAGTGTGGTTAACCGCTTAGGTATTGAAGCGCTATTCCGTCTCTTTGAGGAAACTGATCAATCACTAGCCACTATCGTACGTGGTTATGCGATTAGCCGTGATGTATTCAACGTATCGCGCGCTTGGAAAGCACTTGAAGCCCTAGACAATCAAGTTGAGGCGACGTTATTGCTAAATCTTGAGCTACGTCTACGTGATTCACTTGAGCGCGGTGTGGTCTGGTTCATCAACGCCTTTGGTCAAAATCTGCAAGTCGCGGATATGATTAGTCGCTTTAGTGAAAGTGTAGAAAAATTGACTAAGCCAAGTGGTTTTATCGAGCAGCAGTTTGCCCAATATCTGCAAGAAGATACCAAGCGCTTGATGCAAAAAGAGCTGTCTGATAATGACGCTACGCTATTTGCGATGCTACCGTATCATGTCGATGCGCTTGATGCTGCATTGCTGGCTGAGCAATACGAGCGTCCTGTTGATGAGATTGCAACTTTATACTTTGAAGCTTATCAAGTGTTGCAATTAGACTGGATGATGGAAAATATTGCCAGCCTACCACAGCAAGATTATTGGGATCGTCGTGCACGTCATGCGTTAGTGAACGAGCTGTCACGCAGCTTGCGCCTATTGATGGATGCGGTACTCTCAAAACCAGATGCTAAGCAAGCATTTAGTGAATGGAGAGCAAGACACGTCGATCAGCTTGCAGCAGTCACCACAGAGATGAATAAGTTGGATGAGCTGCATAGCAACGACGAAGAAGGTCAAATCGGTCTTTCAACGTTGTCCGTATTGATGAGTGAGCTTAGTGGTTTAGTTACTAAGTAATGAAGTAATATCACTCCTAAACTGTCGCACAAAAAAACCACCGTTCTTAATGTTCGGTGGTTTTTCATTGTCAAAAAGAAAGGGTTTAGTCGAAAGTATTAAGTAGTAAAGTGATTAAATTATGATGCTTTTTCACTGACAATTTTATGACACCCTTGACCACTGATTCGACTAAATCCGCCCGAGAGCTTTTCGACCTTTATTTGGGTTAAAATACGATCTTTTAGCGCCTGAACATGGGATATCACCCCGATTAGCTTGCCTTCTTGCTGTAGATTGGTCAGCGTATCAAGCGCAATATCTAAAGATTCCTCATCCAATGTACCAAACCCTTCATCCAAAAATAGCGAATCCACACGTATGTTTTGACTGGCCATCTGTGATAGCCCTAGTGCTAATGCTAGGCTAATAATAAAACCTTCGCCGCCTGAAAGATTCTTGGTACTGCGAATTTCACCACCTTGATAGTTATCAATCACATTTAGCTCAAGTGGACTATTATCATCACGAGCCAGCAGGTAGCGATCACTCATTTTTTGCAACTGTGTATTGGCGTGAGTGACCATGAGATCAAAGGTTAGCCCTTGAGCAAAAGTACGGAATTTTTTGCCATCAGATGAGCCAATCAATTTATGCAATTGTTGCCAAACTTGCAATTTGTCCTTTTGGGCAGTGATGGCATCAAGCTGCGCCTGTTGCGTGGTTTTCTTATCCTCGTTGTCTTTTAAACGCTGACTGATTGCACCGATTGACTCAATCCGTTTGTTAAATTCATCTTGCGCTTGTGAGTGCTGTTGGACAAGCGTTTCTCTATCGTCTACTGTTAGCGGATTGGCTTGCTTAGCTTCAAGTGCTTTTTTGGTTTCTACCAATAAAGACTGCGCTTGTTTTAGCGCATAATCGATATGCTGTTGCTGCTGTCTAAGTACATTACGCTCATCTATGGGCAGGCGTGCATTAGTAAAATCTATTTCATCAGCAAAATCAGAGGCGGCAAGTATCGACTTAAAGCTATCCTCTTGAGTATTGAGTGTTCTCTGTACTATGGCCACTTGCTTAGTCACGTGACGCTGCTTATCAAGCAATTGACTAAGTATCTGCTCAGCATTGTCTAGCTGTCTTTGGGCAGAGGTCTGGCTGATTTGAGCTTGCTCTAGCTCATCACGCAAACGCTTTTCTTCTGCTTCAGGATCTTTATCAGCTAAGACGTTATCTCTGTTTGTTTTTAATTGCGTAAGCGTATCCGCTTTTTCAGCCGCGAGTTGAGAAATTTTAACAAGCTCATTTTCTTCTTTGTCGAGTTGAGACTGCTTGGTCTCAACTTGTGTTTCTAATCGACCGAGTGATGTTTTTAGGGTTTGTTGATCCTCTCTATAGTCGTTGAACTGTTTCTTAATTTGTAAAAGGGTACTGTGACATTGGCGCAGAGTATTGATATGTGCCTGATACTCCATTTCGCTTAGCATGGTTTGACTTTCGATACTGGTTATCAACGGCTGCAATGAGTGCAGTGAAGAACGTATCGCCATTTTTGCATCTGACTGATGTTTGTCAGCGGAATATTTATTTAACAGGGCTAATATATCGGTTTTGAGCACAGTCAATTCAGAAAAATTATCATGATATTTTTTGTCTAAGTTTTCTATAGCCCATGCTATTTTTTCACTATTGCTCTCAATCTCGTTAATAGTGCTGGTTAGCTCACGCTGCTCCTTGTCTAACGCTTCGATGTCATTACGTATCGTAGAGAGCGACTCGCTAAGCGTTTCATATTGAGTTAACGTATTTTTAAGAGATTCTTTACGCTTACCTAGCTCGATTTTGATATTGCTTAATAATGACAACGCATCGATATGTACATCAATCTGCGCCAGTGATTTTAATATTTCAGCGATAAATTGAGAATAACCTTTATTTAGTACTGAACTGACCAATTGGTCGATATCTGTCTTTAATTTTTGGATTTGATCACTCAGTAGGTCTTGTTGCTCTTCCTGCTGCGAAAACTGCTGTCGTACAGTTGCTTGATTAATACGATGTTTAGATAAAGTTTCTTCTAAATTGGATATAGTCGTATCCAGCTCTGCTATTTGCCGCTGAGTTTGCGTTGCTTCCGTTTCTTGCGCTAAGTGCGGATGGTCTTCGCTATAAGGGTGCTCTAACGCACCGCAAAGCGGGCAGGGATGACCATCTTTTAGGTCCGCGATATAATCTTCTAATTTGGCAACTTTTTGTAGTAAATGCAGCTGGGTTTGTTTGTCTTGACGTTTGTCTTTGGCAGCGCCGAGCGCCGATTCATTATCAGCGATTAATCCTGCCAGCTTCTTGAGGTCGTTACTCATTACTGGCAAGGTCGCAACTATTTTCTCTACTTGTACGCTAAGCTCATGCAGCTGTTTTGTCTTAACGTTCACTTGGTCAAGTTGACGGTTGATATCGTCAATCTGCTCTTGCTCATCTCGCATATCAGCCAATGACTGTACTTGGGTTAATGCTGCTTGCTCTTGTTGTAAAGCGGCCAATTTATCCTGTATAGACAACATGGTGGTGTCTTTTGTCTTTTTCTGTTGATTTAAGACGTCAAGATTGGCGCGATACTGGTGGATCTGTTGCTGCTGGCTTGTTTTATCATCTGATAGGGCGGTATTCTCTTGCAATACTACTTTTAGTCGGCCGCAATGACTTTTGAAATTCGCTATGTCACTATCGATAGTGTTTAATTCATGAGCGTCATTAAGATAGCTTTCGACACTTGCGAGCTGGGTTTTATTTTGTGCAGCCTGTTGTTTATGGTTGTCTATCTCTTTATTTAGATGTTGAGTGCTGCCCGTTAGAGTTTGCTGTCTTTGCTCAATATCTTTTAGGACATGCTTATTCTGCGTAATGTCTATATCTAGTCTACGCGCCTGCGCAATATTGGGTAGAGCCGTTTGCAAAACTTCATGGGCAGCTTGCGCATGAGTTTTCGCTGTCTCTAGATTTGCGGTTGCTTGCTCTAAGTCACCTTGTTTTTGCGGTAAAGTACTACTAATTTGCTGCTGTTCTTCTTGTAAACGTTTTAGGTTATCGCGACTATGCACAAGTTGGCTGAACTGACTATCAATCTCCAACGCTTTATTAGCAGCGGTTAAGCGTTTAGCACTAGGGATAAAATCTTGCTGAGCTTGCTGAGCCTGATCTAGATCATTTTGATAAGTATTCAGTTTTTCTTTTGACTCTGTCACGCTATCTAGCCACTTTATCTTTTCGGCCAAATCTTGAATGGTCTGCTGCTGCTCACTTTGGGCACTTTGATACGACTGTAAATCGGCTTTTAACTGATTTTCTTCATCGGTATTTAAGAGCGTCAAGCCATCTAGACCGTATTGCAGTTTGCTGAGAATTTCTTCTTCGGTACGTTTCTTATCATGAACCTGTGTTGAGATGGTCGCGTAAATATCAGTGCCCGTAATTTTCTCTAAAATATCTGCGCGTTCATCAGCCTTTGCCTTTAGAAATGCTGAAAAACTGCCCTGAGCCAGCAATATAGAGCGAGTGAACTGCTGAAAATCCATTCGAGTCAGTTCAATGATCTTGTTTTTGGTATGCTTTAAGGTGCTCTCTAACAGCTCATCCTCTTTTGACGAGTCATCAACGTTTATCTTAGCGATTTCATGAGTCGCATCTTGCAGATTGCCGTCTGCTTTATTGTAAGCACGGCGCTGTCCCCAGCGGCAGCGATACTGCTCGCCATTTAAGTCAATCACTACTTCAGCGAAACATTCTGCCGTCTGCCGCGTCATCACCTCATTACTGCTCTTACTGATACTATTAATCCTTGGCGTCTCACCATATAGCGCTAAGCAAATAGCATCCAATATGGTGGTCTTGCCAGCACCTGTTTGCCCAGTGATAGCAAAGATACCTTCATTGGTAAAGGCAGTGTCAGCAAAATCAATAAGCCATTCACCTTTTAGGGAGTTGAGGTTTTTTAGTCTGAGTTCGATTAGGCGCATGGATAAGTCTTAATATTAGTAATAGCCGCAACTGCGAAAAATTGAGAAAGATAAGGAAGTGTGGTCATGATATGTCGCTTTTATTATTCTGCCTGTTTGTCTTCATGACGTAAGTTATAAAGTATCTGACCATAGGCATCGCGCAATGAGTCTTTTTGAGAATCAGCCACATCATTTATCGTCAAGCAGCGCTCAAACACTTCCATCTCATTTAAGTCCTGCAAGTTCTCAGAGGTTTGCTGCTGATTAAGCACTTTGTTATAAGTACGAGTGTTTTTTATCTTAAGCACTTCACATGGCAACCCTTCTACCATTGCTTGCACTTGCTCACGCAAATCACTGACAATCTCATCGCCTGTATAGACAATCTCTAGCCAAATAGAGTCCAATTGCATAAGCGCTCTAATGGTTTGTTCAATCGTGGTTAGGTCACCCGATATTTGCGCCAATTGTTGGAACTTTGGGATGGGCAGGGAAACTACTTGCATCTGATTAGCATCATCGCGATGCAGTATTTTATTGCTCGTCACGGCGTCAGTAGAAGTTTCTCGAATGCTTTTATATTGCTCAGGCTGAATAGGAGTATTTTCTACGACAGTAGATTTTTTAACTTCCTCATCTTCTAATGACTCATCAAAGCCAAACAAATCATCCATGAAAGGCAGTGCCTGACTAGACACTTTTTTAGCGGTTTTTTCTGCTAATTTATCTACTGATTTTTTCACTTGGGCGACTTCAATGTCAGCAGCTGTATCGATAGCATGAGGAGTAATACTATTAGGTGCAACGTTTAGCTCTGAGATGTCGTTATTGAAATGTTCTGCGGCACCAAACTGTACGAGCAAAACCTGCTTTTGCTGTTTGGCCTCTCCGAAACCCATCGCGATAGGCGAGCCTGAGTAGCGAATACTCTCACGACCGCCAACACGCTGCGGCACGTGCAAATGCCCAAGTGCCACGTAATCGAAGCCATCATTGAACATATCGGCGGAGATTTTACCTAAGGATCCGACATATAGCTCGCGTACACCATCATCCTCGGTTGTTTTGCCGCCAGACGCGAATAGATGTCCTGTCGCGACGATAGGAATATATCGCTGATGCGTTCTGATTAAGTCGGCTTGCTTAGCCTTCGCAATGTCTGCAACATTGTCATAATGCTCGCAAATACCAGTGATAACATTGGCGTCTTTGCTATCTGCGGACTCGCCAGCGCTACTGCTACGCACATCTCGATCGCGCAAATAGGGCACAGCGGCAATAATACAATGAGGGTTGTTGTCGTCATCACCCAAGACCAATACTTCGTCGTCCAAGTCATCACAAGCAGTACCAATCACATGCACATTCAAAAACTTAAGCACATTGCTTGGCGCGTCTAAAAATGTCGGTGAGTCATGATTGCCTGCGACAATAACCACATGCTGACAGCATGAGCGTGAGACCTTACCTAAAAACTCATAATACAACGCTTGGGCTTTATTGCTTGGAGTCATGGTATCGAAGATATCACCTGCGACGATCAGTATGTCTACTTTTTGCACGCTGATGGTGTCTTGTAGCCAATGCAGGAATGACTCAAATTCTTCGTAACGAAGACGCCCATACAGACGTCGCCCTAAGTGCCAGTCTGAGGTATGCAGTATCGTTAGAGATCGGCTATAGCCTTTAAGAGAAGAGCTTTGCATAGATTGTCTTGTTTACAGTCTAATATTGAAGATTATTCTAACAAGTATTAGTAAGGTTTAGTGTGCAAAGTGCTAAATATCATAAAAGCGGAGTGGATATGCTAAATCAGTGTAAATTGGTCGTTACAAAAGTAGTGAACGATAAACGGTACTAAAAGAAAGATAAGCAGCATTAAAAGATTGATAATAAATACTTTTATCATTAGAATGGACAAATTTTCACAAATTCCAAGAATATCTTTAATCGTTTATATATGAGCCTCCCTATGAAAAAAGTACTTAGTATTTTTGGCACACGACCAGAAGCGATCAAAATGGCACCTGTAGTAAAAGCTTTAGAATCCAATCCTGATATTCATTCAATCGTTTGTGTGACTGCTCAACATCGTGAGATGCTAGATAAAGTGCTGGCTCTATTCGAGATAATACCAGACTATGATTTAGATATTATGAAAGCTGATCAGAGTCTTACACAGGCTAGTTCTAGAATGCTAATGGCACTGGAACCTATTTTACAAGAATGTAAGCCTGACTTGGTACTAGTACACGGTGATACTTCTACTACGCTATGTGGTGCGCAAGCAGCGTTTTATCAGCAAATTCCAATTGGTCATGTCGAGTCTGGATTACGCACGTACAGTCTTTATTCACCTTGGCCAGAAGAAGCCAACAGACAATTGACCAGTGTTATTACTAAGCTGCATTTTTCTCCAACCAAAGCAGCGGCGCAAAACCTATATGACGAGCATAATAACCCAGAATATATCTATGTCACCGGCAACACAGTGGTTGATGCTTTATTAGATGTTAAAGAAAAGCTGGAAAACAATGCATCTCTTCGGGCGGCTCTTCAACAGCAGTTCACTGAACTGGACTTTAGTAAACGTCGTGTCCTTATCACAGGTCATCGTCGTGAAAACTTTGGAGAAGGCTTTGAGTCTATCTGCCAAGCAATTAAAGAACTGGCTCAAAAATATCCAGATTATGAATTTGTCTACCCTGTACATCTTAACCCTAATGTAAAAGAGCCTGTAAACCGTTTGTTGAGTGGTCTTGATAACGTCAAACTTATTGAACCACAAGATTACCTACCTTTTGTATATCTGATGAGCACCAGTCACATCATTTTGACAGACTCAGGTGGTATTCAGGAAGAAGCGCCATCGCTTGGTATTCCGGTATTGGTCATGCGCACAACGACCGAACGTCAAGAGGCAGTTGAGGCAGGTACCGTCAAGTTAGTAGGTACTCATGGTCCTACCATCGTTGCTGAAGTTAGCAACCTGATTGAAAATGAAGCTATATATCTAAAGATGAGCCAAGCTCATAATCCATACGGTGATGGTAAAGCATCACAACGTATCACAGATACTATTGTTGAATTTTTATACGAAAGCACCACCAAACTCGAAGAAGTTGCCTAAATTAAAGTCATGTACAGTAGTTCATAGGATTGAGATGAAAAATATTTGTGTGTTCGGCCTGGGTTATATCGGCTTACCAACAGCTGCGATGTTCGCTCATCATGGTGCTAATGTGATCGGTGTTGATGTCAATCAGCATGCCGTTGACACAATTAATCAAGGTAAGATTCATATCGTAGAACCTGGTTTAGAAGCAATTGTAAAACAAGCTGTAGATAACGGTAAACTAAAAGCCAGTCTTGAGCCAGTAAACGCAGATGCTTATCTGATTGCCGTACCTACGCCTTTTAAAGGTTCTAATCATGAACCCGACCTATCTTATATACAGGCCGTTAGTAAAGCATTAGCGCCACTATTAGAAAAAGGTGATGTGGTCATTCTAGAGTCGACTTCACCAGTGGGTGCTACTGAAAAAATGGTCGAATGGCTCGCTGAGGAGCGCTCTGATCTATCATTCCCTAAGTATCATGAGCCTGATACTGAAGCAGATATATTTGTGGCTTACTGCCCTGAACGCGTCTTACCTGGTAAGGTCGTTGAAGAGCTTATCTCAAATGACCGTATCATCGGTGGTATGACTAAAGAGTCGACTGCGAAAGCCAAAGAGGTCTATCGCATATTTGTAGAAGGCGAGCTATTAGAAACCAACTCCCGTACAGCAGAGATGGCAAAGCTTACTGAAAATGCTTCTCGTGATGTGAGTATCGCTTTCGCCAATGAGCTGTCTATTATCTCTGATAAGCTCGATATTAATGTTTGGGAGTTGATTGATCTTGCCAATCATCATCCGCGCGTGAATATCCTGCAGCCAGGTGCTGGCGTCGGTGGTCACTGTATCGCTGTTGATCCATGGTTCATCGTCAACCAAAATCCTAATGAAGCTAAGATTATTCGTGCTGCTCGCGAGATCAATGACAGTAAGCCTAGTTGGGTGGTAGATAAAATCAATGCTGAAGTTGATAAGCTAAAAGATCAGGGTATTGCTAAGCCAATGGTCGCTCTATTGGGATTGGCATTTAAGCCTGATATTGATGATTTACGTGAGAGTCCAGCAGTTAATATTGCTAAGACAATGCTTGATGCTGATAATGCAAATATCTTATTGGTTGAGCCGAATATTGAAAAGCTACCTGAAAAATTAGGATGTGGCACCTTAGTTTCTTTAGGAACAGCCTTAGAACAAGCGAATATTATTGCTGTATTAGTTGGTCATAGCGAATTCAAGTCAGTCAATCTCCCTTCAAATAAGTCTATCGTAGATGCTGTGGGTATTATTTAGATATAATTTTGTTCTCGTAATTTATGCTAGTGAGTTCAAAATACTCTATAGGAAAAATCTTAATGAAATTTAGTTTAGCACCAGTCAAATCTAGGTTTGGAAAGGTGCAAAGAGCCTTTGTTGAACGCGAAGATAATCTTCAAATATCAGCACGCACTGCTAAGTTAATAGCTGATATTGGTTCAGGAAAACTGAAGCCAACAGAAGCTCTAGCTAAAGCTATAGCATTATATTTAAGGCGTCAAAATCACTTATATGGTGATGAAGCTTTTAAAAAAAGTATTAATGAAATATTAGCTTTTATTTCTGAAACAGGTGATTTCCAAACTTTAACTAATATTTATGAAAATACTAGCGAGAAAGAAGGAAGAGCTCTAGATAATCCTGAAACGATAATATCTATTTATAAAGATATGGGCCCATATGGACTTATTCAGCTAATAGAGAAGCAGTCGAGCATAGTATCAAGATCGCGAAAAGCTATCAAATTACTGGAATTTGGTAAAATTCTCAATAAACGGTTGGGAGAGGCTGGTATTCGTACTCAGCTAGCAAAAATCGCATTAGCTTTAGACAAGTCCAAAGCAACTTATTATGAAGCTTGTGTCTCTATGATCGATGACTGTTGCTTTGATGAGGGACTAGAGCTATTTTCTTACTTATATTTTTATCATAAAGGTTATGCAGATCATGACGTTTCTCAATTAGCTGGACTGGATAAAGTGTTTACTGGACATTTTAGTAGAGAGTATGTTGATGAGCATTTGATCAGCAGTGAGGAATATTGTCTACAACAAATCAAAGAAAATCTCATTCAAAATTATCGACACAGACTGATCTTAACTGACAAGAATTCCCAAGAGAAACTTTTCATAGAAATGTTAGAAAAGCTTAACATAGAAGATATTATTCAATTCATCAATGTAGATTATCGTCTCAATAACAAATCAAAAGCCGCACTGGCATTGCGAGCAATAAAAGCAGCTAGATCAAAGCTAGATACAAATAGAACTTATGCGACATATATAGAAAAGTTAGCAGATTATGCTTATTCTAAAGATACAAGTGAAGGTACTCTTCGAAATATCTACTTCTCATACCAAAGCGTGAATGCTCACAAGAAGTCATCTAAAATACTAGAACTACTAGAGTATTTTGCAGGCGACACACCAACGCAAAGGCAGCGTAATTTATTATGGTCAGCGCCCGACCAGCTTATAAAATTAGCTGATCAAGTTCCCCAACGTGTAAAAACACCATTATACCAACCGATTAAAGGTAGAATCTGTTACGTTATTCATAATAGTTTACCTTATTCTAGTGGTGGTTATGCGACCCGAGGGCATGGTCTGCTTACTGCTTTAAGAGAGCAGAAACTAGATATCTATGCAGTGACTAGACCTGGATACCCACATGATATCAGCCAGATTCAGGTAAAAGATATAGCGCCAAAAAACATTATAGATCAAGTCACTTATACGCGCCTATTATCTCCATCTCGGCGTGATTACTCAAACTACGAATATATGCTGAAAGCAGTAGAAAGCTACAAAGAGGTTTTTACAAAAGATAAGCCCCAATTAATAATTGCAGCATCTAATCATTTAGATGGTTTACCTGCGATGTTTGCAGCTCGTGAACTTGGTATACCTTTTATTTATGAGATTCGGGGGTTTTGGGAGGTTACACGCTTGTCTAAATATCCAGAGTTTGAGCACAACCCAATGTTTGCAGTAGAGAAGAAATTGGAGGCCTTAGTAGCAGAGTATGCAGATCACATATTCACATTGACTCAAGGAATGATAGATGAGCTTGAATCTCGAGGTGTAGATACAAGAGAGAAAATAACTTTACTGCCTAATTCTTGTAATGTAGAGCGTTTTAATCCTACTAGCAGAGACCTTCTGCTGACAAAAGAACTTAAAATCCCTTCAGATATCGCTGTGATTGGCTATGTGGGTACGTTGGTTAGCTATGAGGGCTTGGATGATTTAGCGATTGCCTGCTCTAGATTAAAGCAATTAGGTTATGAGTTTAGATTACTGATTGTTGGTAATGAAAATGCTACCGGACAAGGCAAAGGTAGTATCACTGATCAAGTAAAAGATATTGCAATAGAAGCAGGATTTGAGGATTGGCTCATTATGCCGGGACGAGTGCCTTTCGAAGAAGTAGAACGGTACTATTCGCTGATTGATATTGCACCATTTCCTCGTAAAGCATGGCCAGTTTGCGAGATTGTACCGCCTATGAAGACATTAGAAGCCTTATCAATGAAAAAAGCAGTATTGGTATCAAGTAATAAAGCATTGACTGAAATGATCACTCACGATGTTAATGGAAGAGTATTTGAACGCGGCGACATTGAAGACCTGATGCAACAGATGAAGTATTTGCTAGATAACCCTGAAAAGTGGCAAGCATATGGTGAGGCAGGTCGAGACTTTGTTGAGCGAGAACGTACTTGGAAACGCACCGCTGAAAAAGCAAAGGTTATCATTGATGAAATATTATTCAAATATAACACTTAGATGTTTTACTAAGATAAATTGCGAAGTCATTTAAAATAAATAAGAGAAATCCTCTATGAAAAATACAATGCTATGAAAGATGGTTTTTTCTAGGCTCTTCAAACCCGCATAGCATGACTATAAATTTACGAAATATTTGAACAGTTGTTACTTGATAGGTAGTTAAATAGAATATAACTAGAAGAATTGGAATTTTATGATCGATCCTTATGAAAATCTTAGTAATATCAAAAAAACAGCTAAAGAATCCAGTTTAGAAGCTTATGATATTTTAGAAAATGGATGGGCTAAAAGAACATATCCTAGAATCGATATCAAAAAAACTATTCCTTGGAATCTTGAATCACACGATAAGCGAACTTGGAATTTTTATATACATTCATGGAATATGATAGATACATTACTTTTCGCATACAATTTAAATACAGATGAAGCGCTCTTTGCACCTGCATTGAAGATAGCTTTAGATTGGATAGAACGTTACGTAGATTTAGAAAAAAACTTACCGCTTGTAATTGAAAATAGTATAGATTTTTCTTGGTATGATATGGCAGTAGGTCTGCGTGCCTATAGATTGGCATATATATTTGATAAGTATAGAAGTGATATCCAAGCTTATGATGCTACTGCAAAAAAGCTGTGGAGTGCTCTTTTAGCTCATCAAGCATACTTAAGTGACGATAGTAATATCACTTTTCACAATAATCATGGTTACTACCAAGCAACAGGCCAAATTGCTATGGGTAGAAGATTTAGCCAATACTCTGATGTCATGGCTAATGCGCTGGATCAAGGAATTGAACGCTTTAAGGTGATGTTAGACCAACAGTTTACTATTGATGGGGTACATAGAGAGCACTCTCCTGACTATCATAGAATGGTTTATGAAACTTTAATTGGGGTCATTAGAGCAGGTTTAATTAAGGATGAATATATTCTTGCTTTTACCTATAAAATTGAAGAAGCTTTATCTTGGTTTATTTTACCTAATCAGTATATTGCTAATTTTGGAGACTCTGATTGGCGATTGATGCGTATAAAGAGTTCAGCTGCTGATAAGAAGTGGCAAACTCCTGAAATGAAATTTGTAACCACAAATGGAGAGATAGGCTTTCTGAAAAAACAAACAATGAAGGCTTTTGAAGAGGCGGGTTATTTTATAGTTCGCAGTAATAATCTTGATTCAAACGTCAGTTACGATCAGTATAGCTATCTTGCACAAACAGGTGCTTTTCATTCACGCACTCACAAACATGCTGATGACTTGAGCTTTATATGGTACGAGCGTGGACATAATATTTTAATAGATGCAGGACGATATGGGTATATTGGAAAAGCAGAAATAGGCACTGAACTATGGCAGCAGGGATATTGGTACACTCATCCTAGCAGATTATATTGTGAGTCAACTCGGGCACACAATACGCTAGAATTTGATGGTGTTGATTATGCTAGGAAAGGAGTTAAGCCTTATGGTAGTGCCATAAGACGTCATAAAAAATATGATAATGGCTTGGTACTCCTTGAAACAGAATGCAAGCATTTTAAGAGTATCCGCCGTGTTCGCGTCATTACATATATGCCAAGCCAGTGGTTAATAGTATTTGACTGGTTCAAAGATAATGCGGGCGATTTACATGACGTGCGTCAGTGGTTCAATTTTGATCCTAGTTTAAATATTGTGAAAACTGGTAATAACAGTTATCACACTAATTTAGATGATAAGTCTACATTACACATTACATCGCTTCTAGAAGATGCTACAGGGTCAGAAGTAAAGCGAGGTGTTGAAGAACCTCGTTTACAAGGATGGTTCTCTCCTACAGAGAAAAAAGTGTTAGCTAATGACTCTATTAACTTTAATGTTTCACAAACCAATACAGCATCGTTTGCAACTTTGTTCAGTTTTACCGAAGACATAAAGGTTAATGTAGAACGTAATATGAGTAGTATTTCGGGTAGAATGATAAGTTTTTCATGGGAGGATAGTAATGGTGTACATAAAGTTAAAATAGATAGAAGTATAGAGAAGAATAATATTGAATGCCTATATAAAATATCAAAAACACACATTTCTTAAGATAAAGGATTAATTGCATGTTTGTAGCGAGAACTAGATTTAGCTTATTCTTACCAAAGTCAAAAGGCTGGAATATTTCAAGAGATTTTGAGGATATAGAGAATTATAAAAAAACGCTTTATGAAGAAAAAAGATTAAATTTTAGAATTAATTTTTTAATGAATATTATATTGCCTTTATTAGAGGTTGCGAGTGAAGGGTATAAGTTTTTACATATTATTGAGTATTCAGAATCACTTCCTATAAAGTACATAAAAGATTTGGAAAGATTAGAAGAAAAATATAGTTTTTTAAAGCTTAATCTATTTTATGATAATGGCGATCCCCAGTATAAAACTAACTCAATGATCATGGATTATTTTGATCTAAGTATTTTAGAGGATGATGTCTGGATAGGCAGGTTTGTTTTAGATGACGATGATTGTGTATCTTTAAACTATTTTAGAATTATGAGTGATTACTTGACGAAATGTTATGAAGGATTCTATATCTCTTTAGGCTCTGGAGTAGTAGGAGTTTTTGATGACAATTATAGACCTGTTCATTATGCTGAAATGTATAAACCTAAGGTAAATATTGGCTTCATGAATGTTGGAAAATATAGCTTTAAAGATAAAAAGGTATATTTTTCAAAAAAAGGAGCTCCACATATGAGTATGGATAAAGTTAATAGAGTAATTTTAGATTCTAGATACATTGGTTTTTACTGGTCTAGACATGCTTACCAAGATACTCGATTAAATAAAAGTCAGAACCAAATTGAAAAAATAATAGCTAGTTTGGAAGCATTACCTGTTTTTACAAAAGAGCAATTCGATATATAGTCTAATCCAAATAAAACCGATACAATCCTATTAACAATTGCATTTAATGAAATAAACGATGACTTATTCAATAGACTATCGCAAACAGGT